>NZ_JBXGSI010000031.1:0-40898 GCF_056790315.1 Sphingobium sp. VMM | reverse complement strand
CAGGGGAGGGCGTCCCTCCGCGCCGTTCGGGGTTTCATTGACGGCAAGCGGGAGTTCGGGGTTTCGTTGACGGTCAGGCTCGATTCGGGGTTTCATTGACGCGCACCGTAGATTCGGGGTTTCATTGACGCAACGGAAAAGTTCGGGGTTTCATTGACGGGTGATCGCGATTCGGGGTTTCGTTGACGCAGATTCGGGGTTCTGGAGTCACCAGATTCGGGGTTCCGTTGACGCCGAGGGCAAAAAAACGCCCGATTATTCTAATATTTTCAGTTGCTTATGAAACCGCCAAAATCCCGTAACACGACTCTTTAACCCATATATTAACACTAGGCCGACCTGTGGATAACTTTAACCGCAGCGCCCACTCGACGCCGGATCATCGTGGTTTCACCCACCAGCGTCCCGCCAGATCGAACAACTTGTCCTGATTTTCGGGACAGAGGCAGCATGATCCACTCGCGCCGCGCTACCGGCACCGGTCAGAGGGAAGAAAAGCGCCGCCTCTTGGGGGCTTCGCCCCCGCCGGCTCGCGGCCTTCGGCCGCCCCGGATCGCTTTGCGATCCTCCCACCCGGCATCCCCATGATGAGCCGGCTTCGCCGGCACGCTTTTTGCTAGATTGAGGATCGTTTAAACGCCCCGCTTCTATCGACACCACAGCGCCAGCGGCACCGTCGCAATTGGCTTTCCAGGAAAGCCAGGCGGATAGGGCGGTGATCGAGCCGAGAGGGCAGGGGAGGCGGAAACGTCGCAGCAGGGGCGATTTCCGGGCCGCTGGGCTTCATTCTGGACGTTTGGCAGGCCGGGGAGGGTCCAAGCGGCAATGGCGCTCTACGGGCTTCCCATGCGGCCGATTTCTGGAAAGCTAGATCCTCGCGAGGTCGGGGATCGAAACGGCGAGCCTCAAGGTTTGTGCGCCAGGCAACGATTTCACGGATTTGGCCCCGAACATTGCTGCGGGAGAGGGCGGAATCCTACGCCAAGAGCCGGCAGGGCAGGGCGCGGAAAGTCCGCTAAACAACGCCAAGGGCGAACAGACGGCGAACATGTATATTTGTATACGCCTATACATTCGCGCCTAGTGGCGCGTCCGCTTCGGTGGCGTCGGCGCGGCCATCAGCTCATCAAAGGCGGAGTCATCGCCCAATGCGTAGCGGCGCAGCGGATCATCCTCGGTCATGCGGCCGGCCTGGACTTCGCGCCATGTCACATATCGCAGCCGGCTCCGGTCCAACGCGCCATCGACAAGACATTCCGCGCGCAGGAACATCCATATCTGGCCCTGCCGGTGCTGGGCGAAGGCTTCAAGATCGCCGTTCGTCTCTTGGAGATGCACCGCCACAAGATCGCAGACGAGATTGAATATCCGCATGAGGCCGAGCCGGCTTTCCTCATCGGTGATCGCTTCGTGCAGCTCCAACACTTCGTCGCGGATCGCCGGAAGAGGTGCGGAACCGCTCTCTCCATAGGCCATGAGCCGGTCCCAAAGATCAATGACGCGTTGGTCCATATTCTATCCTTCCGCCCTTGGCGGCAGTTCTGACACTATACAGCAAACGGCCTTTTTCACTTCGTCGATAGTGTCCGTTCACGCCTTGTCGAACTTCCCGGCGAACTCGCGATCGGCGTAGTAGCGCAGCTTGGCGGCGACGATCGGCCGTTGCCCCGCAAGGAACAGGAGCTGCAAATCCTCGCGCAGCGTGCGGACTTCATCCGGCGTCAGCAACGGCCGCGCTACATGCTGCGATCCGAACGATATGCCGGTTTCCTCCGCGTCGATCGCGCGGCTCATCGTCTCGAACACGACTGTCTCCTGGCCGAGCAGATCGGAGACGAGCCTGGCGCTGTCGTGATCGTTGACGCCGAACACTTGCAGCACGCCGGCGTTGGACAGGAAGGTGCCGGCGCGGCGCTCGTAGAGCGCGCGGAGCTGGTGAACATCTTGCAGGATCGGCCAGAGCTGGATGCCATAGCCGGCCATCAGGCCCATCGCGCGCTCGACGGGTTCGAGGCGGCCGAGGGCGGCGAACTCATCGAGCAGGAACAGGACGGAGCGGGCAGGGGAGGACGGCGCGCGCGCCAGATCGGTCAGCCCTTGCGCGAGCATCAGGCGCAGCCAGCGGGCATAGGTGGCGAGCCGATCGGGCGGCAACACCAGATAGACGGTGGTGGCGTGCGCCTTCACATCGGCGAAGGTGAAATCCGAGCGCCCCAGCACGGCCGACATGCGCGGCGAATCGAGGAAATGGGTATGGCGCTGCGCGGCCGACAGCACGCCGGCGGCCTCGCGATCGGACTTGCCCAGGTGGCGGTTCGCGGCGCGGGCGATCAGGCCGCGCGCCTGCGTGCTGCGCGACATTTCCCGCAGCATCCTTTGGAAATTATCGGGCGCGAAGGTGAGGCAGTCGCGCACCGCTTCCAGCGTGCGGTCCTGGCCTCGCGATTCCGGGTCGCACGCCACCCACAGGAGGATGCCGGCGATCAGCGCCTTGGCTTCCTCGTTCCAATGCGCCTCGCCGGCTTCGCCGGGAGCGTCATAGACCAGCGCGTCGGCCAGCGTCATGCAGTCGTCGGCGAGATCGAGGCCGGCAGGGTCGATGCGATCGAGCGGATTGAAGGCAGCGCCGGGAAGGCCCGTCACCCCGAACGGATCGAGGACATGGACCGGGCCGAACTTTGCCCGATGGCGGGCGGTGATGCGGGCATTCTCGCCCTTGGGGTCGATGCAGACGACCGGGCCGGGATAGTCGAGCAGGTTGGGAATGATGGTCCCCACGCCCTTGCCGGTGCGCGTCGGCGCGATCGTCAGCAGATGCGAGGGGCCGGCATAGCGCAGCAGCCTGCCGTTCTTGCGGTCGCGGCCGATCAGCAGGCCGTCGCCATTTTGGGCGAGGGGGCGAGTTTCCCGATCGGTGGCGAAGCGGGCCGAGCCGTGCGTGGCATCGCCGGCAGGGCCGCCGTAGCGCAGGATCAGCGGTTGAAAGAGGGCGCGCAGCGCGACGAGGATGACGACGATCGCCGTCAGCATCATGACGGTCTGATAGATATGGGAATCGTGGGCCAGGCCGAGCAGCCTGCCAAGAATGAGCGGCACCCCAAGCCCCAGCACCAGGCCGGTGATGAGGAACAGGACCAGGACGCCGAACAGGTGGCGGATGAGGGCGACCGGGCTGGTGACGAGGGCCGTGATCGCCCATATCGGCTGTTCGCGCGCGAGCCGCGCGAGGTTGCGGATCGCGCGGCCGAGCTGGCGGAACCATTCCATCATCAGGATTCCCTCCCGCTGTCGTTTTCGAGATGTTCGGCGCAGATCGCGGCGGCGATCGTGTGGAGATGCTTCACGCGGTCAACGAGCCAGGCCAGTTCGTCGGGGGTGATTTCATAGGCATGGGAATAGCGCGCCTCGACATAGGCGCGCTGGAGCTGCGCAAAATGGCGGCGGGCGGCGCGGGTATCGCGCGGCCAGGCTTCGATCAGCCGGGGATCGAGATTTTCGGCAAGCGAGCGCAGGATGCCGATGCGGTGCGATTTGGGCGCGTAGAGCGTCAGGACGAGCAGCAGGCCATGATAGGCGCGCTCGACGGCCTGGTGGAGCATGAACGCGGCATGGTTGGTCTCGCCGTCGCGGATCGCATATTCGGCGAGCGTCAGGCAGTATGCGGCATCGGGGAGCCACTTGTCATAATGCGCCCTGGCTTCGGCGTGGCGTTCCTGCGCGTCGAGCTGGCGCGGCACGGCGAGGCGCTGTCCCGGCGCTTCGTAGAGGGCGATCCCATCGCGGGCTATGTCGGCGAAGAAGGGACGGCCGCGCGCGAGCTGGTCGTTCACGTCCATCAGCGAATGGACGATGAAATTGACGGGCGTGGCGAGCTGGCGGGTGACGGTCAGCTCGCGCACCAGATGATCGTCGGCGACAGCCCACCATGTTGCAGATCGGTGAAGGTCTCGGAGTTGACGATGACGAGCAGATCATAGTCGGAGATATAGCCGCTGGCGCGATCCTCGACCCAATCGCCGCGCGCGTAGGAGCCGAACAGGATCAGCTTGAGGATGCGGCCGCCCTTGCGCTTGTCGGAGAGCTTGGTTTTGACGGCATCCTCAAATTCATCGAACAGGACGCGGGCGACCCGTTCCAGCTCGCGGCGCTTGGCGGCGGGAAGATGATCGAGGCCGGCGCGCATGGTCAGCGCGCTTCGGGCAGGTCGATAGCGGTGATGCCCTGAGCGGCGGCGATGGCGTCCACCAGGCTATCGACGGTTTCCATGCGATGGCTGGGCCAGTCGCGTGAGACGGTGACATAGCCGGCGTCGGTCTGGACGTTGATGATCGCCGTGGCGGGCAGCAGATCGAGCAGGGTTGCGAGCTTGTCCTGAATATCGGGGGTGATGTGGTCGATGCCGGGGCCGACCATCAGGAGCTGCCAGGAAAGGCGCGAGGTGTCGTCAGTCATGGGCGGTCTGTTCCTTGCTGTCCTGTCCTTCCGCTTCCGCGTCGAACGCACGTTTGCCGCGCCGCTTCCAGAGCGCGAGCGCGTTGCCATCATCACGCGCGCGGGCGGCAAGATCGAGCATCGCGCCGTAGAGCGTTGCGCGATCGTCGTCGGCCAATTCGACGAGGCCGGCCTTCTGGACGAGGCCGCCCAGCTCTATGAGATGGCGGGTGCGTTCGCGGCGCTGCACGACCCATCCTCTCGTATCGGTGCGGCGCTTGGCGGCTTCAACCCTGTGCCTCGCCTGCGCCAGTCTGGTTTCCGCTTTCGCCGTTGCCGCCAGAGCGTCGCCCAGCCTTGCGCCCGCGTCCCTGAAAGAAGGCCGCGCCCCGCGAGCGCAACGCCTCCTTTTCGCCAGCGTCGGCCGATTCCACGGCAGCGAGCAGCGCGCCGGCGAGTGTGTCGAGATCGAGCGCATCGGCCCCGGTTGCCGTCACCAGTAACCCAAGTTGCTCGATCTTCTTGGCCTTGATAGACTTGGCCTTGTCGCTCAGTGCCCGCAATTCGGCGTCATAGTCGCGCGTTTTTCGCATCACTCTCTCCCTCGCGCCCGTCGAACAGGAGCCGCACAGTAGCACGATCGCGCTGGCAGGACAGCGGTTCCATCATGAAATGCGGCCAAGTCAATCACGCGAACGGCAGAGAGTGGTGAGTGCGCGCTTATACGTCGTTGCCGACGTGCGCTAAGAAGGGCAGTATAGCGGCTGTCATGGCGATCTACCATTTCTCGGCCAAGGTCATCAGTCGCGCCAACGGATCGAGCGCCGTTGCGTCGGCTGCCTATCGTGCGGCGGAACGGCTGCACGACGACCGGCTCGGGCGCGACCATGATTTCTCGAACAAGGCCGGCGTCGTTCATTCGGAAATCCTGTTGCCCGAAGGTGCGCCGGAGCGTTTAAACGACCGCACGACCTTGTGGAACGAGGTCGAGGCGGGGGAGGTCAGGAAGGACGCGCAGCTTGCCCGCGAGGTAGAGTTCTCGATTCCGCGCGAAATGAATCAGGTGCAGGGCGTCGCGCTCGCCCGCGAATTTGTCGAAAAGCAGTTTGTCGAACGCGGCATGGTCGCGGACCTCAATGTCCATTGGGACATGGGCAAGGATGGGATGCCCAAGCCCCACGCGCATGTCATGCTGTCGATGCGCGAGGTGGACGGGGAAGGGTTCGGGAAGAAGGTCCGCGAGTGGAACCGAACCGAGCTGTTGGAGAGGTGGCGCGAGGCATGGGCGAACCATGTCAACGAGCGGCTTGCCGAGCTGGATATTGATGCCCGCATAGATCATCGCACCTTGGAGGCACAGGGGATCGACCTGGAGCCGCAGCACAAGATCGGGCCAGCGGCATCGCGTATGCCCGAACAGGGCCTTGAGGCGGAGCGGGTCGAGGATCATGCGCGGATCGCGCGCGAGAATGGCGAGAAGATCATCGCCAATCCGGAAATCGCGCTCGACGGTATCACGCGGCAACAGGCGACGTTCACGCGGCGCGACCTGGCGCAGTTCGCGTTCCGGCACAGCGACGGCAAGGACCAGTTCGACCAGGTGATGAGCGCGGTGCGGACCAGCCCCGAGCTGGTGGCGCTGGGCAAGGACGGACGCGGCGAGGACCGCTTTACCTCGCGCGATATGATCGACACCGAGCAGCGGTTGGAACGCGCCGGCGATCGGCTTGCTGGACGGGAGGGGCATGGTCTCCCGGCGGCAGCGTGGAATCGTGACGCCGCCGCCGGAAGTGGGGGCCTGACACTCGGGGCAGAACAGCAGGCCGCGCTGGCACATATCACCGGCAAGGGCGATCTTTCAATTGTGGTCGGCTACGCCGGCACCGGCAAATCGACCATGTTGGGCGTTGCGCGCGACGAATGGGAGCGCGCCGGCTATCAGGTGCGCGGCGCGGCCCTGTCGGGGATCGCGGCCGAGGGCTTGGAAGGCGGCTCCGGCATCCAGTCGCGCACGATCGCCAGCATGGAATATCAGTGGGGCCAGGGGCGCGAGCTGCTAGGTCCGCGTGACGTGCTGGTGATCGACGAGGCCGGCATGATCGGCACGCGCCAGATGGAGCGCGTGCTGTCAGAGGCCGAGCGGGCAGGGGCTAAGGTCGTTCTTGTCGGCGACGCCGAGCAGTTGCAGGCGATCGAGGCCGGCGCGGCGTTCCGCGCGCTGGCCGAGCGCCACGGCGCGGCCGAAATCAGCGACGTTCGCCGGCAGCATGAGGACTGGCAGCGCGACGCCACGAAGGCGCTGGCGACGGGCCGCACCGGCGAGGCGATCCATGCCTATGAGCAGCACGGCATGGTCCACGCGGCCGACACGCGCGAAGCTGCGCGGGGCGAGCTGGTGGGCCGCTGGGACGCGCAGCGGCTTGCCGATCCGGACAAGACGCGGATCATCCTCACCCACACCAATGCTGAGGTGCGCGATTTGAACCAGGCCGCGCGCGAACGTCTGCGCGACGCCAGCGAGCTGGGGGCGGACGTGCGCGTGTCGGCCGAGCGGGGGCCACGCGACTTCGCCAGCGGCGACCGCATCATGTTCCTGAAAAACGAGCGCGGCCTTGGCGTGAAGAACGGCACGCTGGGAAAGGTCGAGCGCGTTTCGCCCGACAGCATGGCGGTGCAGCTCGACGATGGCCGGAGGATCGCGTTCGACCTCAAGGACTATGCCCATGTCGATCATGGCTATGCCGCGACCATCCATAAGTCGCAGGGCGTGACGGTGGATCAGGCGCATGTGCTGGCGACGCCGGGGATGGACCGTCATTCGGCCTATGTCGGCATGTCGCGGCACCGTGACGGGGCGCAGCTCCACTATGGGCGTGATGATTTTGCCGATCAGCGTCAGCTCGCCCGTGTCCTGTCGCGTGACCGCGCAAAGGACATGGCCGGCGACTATGGGCGTGAGGGCGCTACGGCCGAGCAGGACCGGGTGCGTGCGTTCGCCGAGCGGCGCGAGATCCGGTTCCCGGAACTCGCGCGGGAGATGGTCGCCAAGGTGCAGGCGAAGGCCAAGGGCATGTTCGCCGGCTTCCGCCCGAAACCGACGTCGCCCGAGCCGGTGCGCGACGGCAAAGGGGGGCCGATCAACACCGGCTCCGAGCGGGGATCGCCCGCGCCCAATCAGGCCAAGGCGATCGAACGCTATGCGCGCGTCCAGGCCGATATGGACCGGATGCGCGAGAAGGGCTTGCCTGTGCTCCCGCACCAGAAAGAGGCGCTGGCGAAGGCCGGGGACGCGCTCGATCGGTTGCGCCCCCAGGCGGCTCGGGATTTGGCTTCCGCGTTCGAACGCAACCCCGCACTGGTGCGCGACGCGGCCGAAGGCAAAGCCGGCGGGGCGGCGCGGGCAATGGCCGAGGAAGCCCAGGTCCGTTCCAATCCCGAACTGCGTGCCGACCGCTTCGTGGAGCGCTGGCAAGGTATGGCGCGCGAGCGGGCCGAGCTCGCGCGCAGCGGCGATCGTGCCGGCGCGGAGCGCACGGCCAAGAAGATGGATGGCTTGGCGGGAGGACTGCATCGCGATCCGCAGCTCGAATCCGTGCTGCGGCGGCGCGCGCCCGAACTGGGGCTGGAGATGCGCCGGGATCGTCCGATCAGCCAGGAATTGACCCGTTCGCTGGAAATCGGCCGCGATCGAGGGTTGAGCCGATAAGGAGAGACAATGGCGGACGAGGAATGGGAGGAAGGCGGCGACGCGGCGGCGGAAGCATTCGAGCAGGTGCGCGCCGCGGTCGAGCAGCAGCGCGGCGAGCTGGCATTGATGCGCCGCGCCATCGAGGGACTGGCGGCCGAGCGCGCCAGCATCGACGTGCCCGACTATTCCGAGACGCTGGGGTATGTCGTCCAGGGGCTGGACGGCATCAACGGACGCCTGGACCAGGTTACGACGGCCATCGTGAAGTCGCCGGCGCTGGCGATGACGCCTGCACAGGTTTCGGCGCAGATCAATCGAGCGGCGGCCGACCTTCGCAGCGCCGACCATGCCGCCCTCGCGACCGCCACCGACGAGATGAAGCAGCAGGGGCGCGAGCTGCGCACCGTCGTTCAATCGGCGCTGACGGCGCGGGATCAGAAGGACCGTCAACTATGGTTCGGGTTGAGCGGGTTGCTTATCGGCATCCTCCTCTGGTCCTTCCTTCCCGGTATGGTCGCGCGCGAGATCGCGCCGGCGAGCTGGCAATGGCCCGAACGCATGGCGACGCGGGCTCTTGCCGAGGCGACACCGTGGGATGCCGGGCAGCATTTGATGGCGAGCGCGTCACCGGCGAGCTGGGAGGCGATCGTCGCGGCCGACAGGTTGCTGCGCGACAATCGTGAAAAGATCGAAGGATGCCGGCAAGCGGCAAGGAAGGCGGATCAGCCGGTGCGATGCACGATCCAGGTGGGAGTGAAGAGATAATGGTGATTCCCTACCGCTCGACGCCCATATTCGATGAGGCGACATTGCCCGCTGCCCTGCGCTCCGAACATCGCACCAAGGCCGGTGTGTGGGGCGTGATCCGGGTCATCGAAGGGAGATTGAAGCTCACCTATCTCGACCCGGCCTCGGAGGTGGTCCTTACACCTGACCGGCCAGGGCTGATCTTGCCCGAACAGCCGCATTTCGTGGAACCGCTCGGAGCCATGCGGATGCAGGTCGATTTCTACGATCAGCAGCCAAGCCTTTAGGGAGAGCCATGCCTAAAACAGCCTTGTCATACCCGCTTCTTGCCATCCTCGCGCTTGGTGGCTGTGCGACGCGCGACCCGGCACCGAGTCCCGGCTCGCTTCCTACAAGCCTGTCCCGGCCCGACGCCGAGGCTTTGCCGCATGACCTGACCTATGGCGCGGCGTTAATGACCGTCAAGGTCTACCCGCACCTGGCAGCGAAGGCCGATGCAAACGCCAATCTGTTCATCTCCCCGGTCAGCTTGTCGCAGGGCCTGGGGCTCGCCTACCTTGGCGCGCGGGGCGCCACGCGCGAGGAGATTGGCCGCGTGCTTGGTTGGGATTCGTCCCGCAACGTCCCTGCGCTCATCAAATCCTACAATGCCCAGCTTAACGACACCGGCGATGCCGATACCGCGCTCGGCATCGCGAACGCGCTGTGGCTGGCGAAGGGATTGCCGGTCCGGGACGAGTATGTCGCCGAGGCGCATGCCGGCTTCGGAGCGGCTCCGGAAACCGTCGATTATGCTGGTGATCCCACCGGAGCGGCCGAGCGGATCAATGGCTGGGTTTCGCGCGAGACGAAGGGCAGGATTTCGGAGATCGTCTCTCCGAGCGGCTTCGGGGATGACACCGCCGCTGTGCTGACCAACGCGCTTTACTTCAAGGCGAAGTGGCAGGTGCCGTTCGAGGAGACGGAAACGCGGTCCTTCACGCGTGGCGACGGCACGCGCATCCCGATCACGATGATGAAGCGGATTGGCCGGTTCGACTACCGCGAGACCCGGGAAGGGCAAGCGATCGCGCTGCCTTATGGTCGCAACGGTCGTTTCGTGATGGAGATTTTCCTGCCACGTGACGCGGCAACCCTGCGCCGCTGGGAGCGTGAGCTGAAGGGTGTCGATTTCTTCGCCGGCGAGCAGGGCGGCAATGATCGTTTCGACCTGTCCGCGGAGCAGGCTCGCGAGATGCGGATCGTTCTGCCCCGCTTCGAAGCGAGGTTCGATGAGAGCGTGAAGGCAGCGCTGATCGCAGCGGGCATGCCAAGCGCCTTCGACCAGCAGCGTGCGGACCTGTCGGGGCTCGCCAGCGGTGCGCGCCTCGCGATCGATGACGTGGCGCACGCGACCTTCCTGCGCGTCGATGAGGAGGGCACCGAGGCGGCGGCGGCAACCGCAGTCAAGATCGTCGTGACCAGTGCGCGGATAGAGCCTCAGGTGCCGGAGATGGTGGTCGATCGTCCTTTCCTTGCCACCCTGCGAGACCGAAAGAGCGGCGCGGTGCTGTTTTTCGGGCGCATCGCCGATCCGACAGCGATTCCATAGGCGCACTCAGGCCATGCTCCGTTCAGCCGTGCGGGCGTAGCCTCCCGGTATGATGATGGTGTCGCTATCGCGAGCGATCGGCACGGCTCTGGCCGGTGCGGCGTTGAGCGCGTCCACGCCCGCCATGGCGTGCTCCTGCATCCTGCCCGACAATATCGAGGCAGCGGGACGCGCGGCGTTCACCAAAGCCGATCTTGTTGGTGAGTTGGAGATAGGGCGGGCGCCGGTGACGGCACCGCGCAGTTTCTGGTGCGGGTCGGACGGACGAGCACGACCATGGTTCAGGCCCGGGCATAAGATCGAGCAGAGCCGCCCCGCGCGCGTTATCAGCATCACGAAGGGCCGCGTCTCGGGACCAATTCGCATCCGCACCAGTCCGGTGATGAACATAGGTGGCCGGTGCGGAATGACCGGGAATAGCTGCCAGGTGTCTCTCGGCCGAAGCACCGTTCGGACCGGCCCCATGCTGTTTCGGCGTGTTGCGCCGGGCACCTATGAACCCTTGGACGTTTGCACCCAGTCGGCGTTCACCACCTGGCTCGAACAGCGCCAGAAGCGTCGCGCACTCCCGCAGACGCGGTAACGCTTCGAGGAACCATCGATTTCTTGAATCACCGGCGTGCCATTGATTCAAGAAAGTCGCCGGACTTGGAGAGGCATAATTCGTAGGCTCCGCGCCATGAATGGCGCGAACCTGTCCTTGCCCGAGCCGATCGAGCTGGTGGCGCTCGATCCGGCGCGCAACATCCGCCGGCGCTACAGCATCACCGCGAGCCTCGATCTTTTCGGCATGATCGTTGTGGAAACCCGCTGGGGCCGGATCGGCTCACACGGCCAGGCCCAGCGGCACGCCTTCATCGATCGCGCGGCGGCCGACCGCCACATTGCCGCGACCCTGCGGCGGCGCGGCACGGCCGAAACCCGGATCGGAGTGCCTTACAAGCCGGTGCCCACCGAGATTTGAGCCGCCACCGCCACATCGGCTGCTTGAAGAAACCGGCCGGTGCTACGGCCAGCATGTTGCCGGCTCAAGCGGCGCATCCTCTCCTGGACGACAGCCCTGGCGACCATCGGCCGACCGTAGCGCTCCGCATTCTAGCCGGAAATGGTTCAGCGGGACAGGATGCCGGCGGTCCCTTGCACGTCTGGCGTTCGCCTGTGAGCGCTACGGCGGCGATGGTCATGGCGCGCTCGCGTCGAAATGGACGCTCTGGAAAAGCCTCGTGCCAGATCTTCTCGGCCATCGATGCAAGCTCCTGCGGCGTCGGCGGCCGAGCCTCACGAATGCACGCTATCAAGGCGCGCGGGAACAGGCGCTCCATCGTCTCTCTCCGATCGCGATATGGGAGCCTTATAGCACGGGCGCAGCCCCGATCGACCGGGACGGGACGAAGCGGGCCTTGAAGCGGTCTGGCCGGAAACATCGGCGCCCGCACCCTATATCGCTTGAGGGGCAGGAGAGCCCTGCCCGGAGAATGAGATGCCGTCCGATATACCTGCCCGTGTTCCCTTGCCGATCGCCATGCCCGACAATGCGTTCGGAGCAGCGCTGATCGAGCAGGCGGCGTCGCTCAGCGCCTATGCGCGGCGACTGACTGGAGGGGGCGCCGATGCCGACGACCTTCTGCAGGACACCATGCTTCGGTGCTGGACCGCGCGCGCCAGCTTCGCGGCGGGAACAAGCCTCGCCGCCTGGACCCGGACCGTGATGAAGAACTGCTTTCTCACCGGTCGTCGCCGCGCCCGCTTTCACGCCGACCTGCCCGAGGATGCGCGCGACCGGAGGGCATCGCGTGGATGGTACGCCAGACAACGCTAAGCCCGAACAATACCAGAACGGCGATGTGAGGGCGGTCAACGGCGGAAGTCGATCAGCCCCAGCTCTTGCCACATCCACGTAAAATCATAGGTGGCCATTGGCTCGCCAGTCCCGGATTTTGCCGCACCATTCTCTATATATTTTAGCCAGTCGGCAACTTTCGCCCGGCCTGCCTTTGTACGGGCCAAAGCCCGCGGTGTCTTGTTGCCGAGGGCGGGCACCGCTTCATCAAGCGTTTTGGTATATTCGCGTGTCAGCATCTCATGAACGATGCGCTCCCTTTCGTCCGACGGGATATCGAGCGGCTCTTCCTGCGGAGCGCGGGCGGCGTCATCGGCCATGAACTGGGCCATAGTCCGAATTTCGGTCATAGGTGTGCTCACGCAATCACCGAGCCATTCGCGCATCTGCGTGATCGCTTGCTCCGCGCGGGCGGCGCTATTGACCTCAACGATCAGTTTGCGACCCACCAGTTCGACATTGGCAAAAACAGGTGTGCCGTCCTCCATGGTTGTCACAAAAGCCTGCCCGCCTTTGGTCGTTCGTGGTTTCCTGTTCTTCGTCACTGGCGCCAGCCAGTTCCAGAACGTATCGCTCGCAGGTTCCAGCCATTGCGCCGCGTTCAGCCTGCGAACCACGCTCTTGCCGATCACGCCCTTCGCCAGGGGGAACACGATACGGTGGAACACAAGATCATCGCCATCGGCATTGACCATTTCCGGCACGCTGCCGGACATGGCCTTGCCCAGACAATCAAGCAGCCAGATATTGGTGAAAATCGGACCTGACGCTTTTAGGAGGCCCTCCCTTTCGGGAGGGGACAGTCGGTCAGTACCTGGCCCATCGTCTTCAAGTTGGGAAAAGGCCTCGATCACTCGCCCGGCGCCGTCCGCGCTGAACGGTAATAAGGCGCCGGAAATCCCATGGCGGCCATTCACCTCGATGACCCGTGCGGCGATCTTGTCCCAGTTAACAAGGGTCTGCGTTGCGCTATGTTCGCGCACCGTGACCGGCGCAATATCGCGCAGAAGATCCCGCAAGGTCATCGACTGCCCGGGGACGACCTCGCTAACCTCATAGAGCGACATCACCGTATCGCGCAGTGCGCGCATGTAAGCCTTGTTCGGCGCTTTCTCGTTCCAGCCCCGGCGCTTGAGATACTCATCGACGAGATTGAGGCCTTCAGGCTCGAGTTCCTGTGTGAGCAAGTCTTCGAAAGCACAGCCCCACAGCTGCGCCTCCCAATGATCGCCGATGATGTCGAATATATCATCAGGCTCAAGATCCATCGCATCGCAGGCCGGGCCAAGATGCGCGACGAGCATCTCGTCCATCATCTCGTCCCAGGGCGCACGGCCCAAGTACTTCATCAATCCGGAAAGATCGTGAGCGGATTTCGGTCTGGACATTCAGGCAGGCCTTTCCACGCCAAGGCGGCGCATTTCGCGATAGATAGTCGATCGGCCGATGCCGAGTTGCCGCGCCGCTTCGGTCGGCGAGATACGGGCTTCAACCAGTTTGATCGCGGCATCCACCTTGGACATGTCGAGCGGCTGACGGCCAGGCTGCTTGCCCTTGGCGCGTGCGGCAGCGATGCCGTCCCTGGTCCGCTCGGAAATCAGCCGTCGCTCGAAATGGGCAATGGCCCCGAACACATGGAAGATGAGTTCGCCGGCGGCCGACGATGTGTCGATCTTTTCCTCAAGACTCAGAAGAGCGATGCCCTGGCCGCGTAGCGTCTCGACCGTGGCGAGCAATTCGGCCAACGAGCGCCCGAGCCGATCGAGGCGGACCACCGCTAGGGTATCACCCTTACGCGCATAGGCGATCAGTTCGGCCAGACCGGGCCGCTCCATGCTCTTGCCCGACATGACGTCGGTAAACACCTTGATGGCGCCCGCCTTCTCCAGTCGCATGGTTTGGCCCGAAACATCCTGATCGCCGGTGCTGACGCGGGCATAGCCCAGAATATCGCCCATGCCGTGCGTCTCCCCAACGGTCGTTCTCTGGACGCTATGAAGGGCGACCGCTTTGCCCAATCCATGTCCGTCCACATACTATGTCTCTTTACTCATGGCTGTCCATAGGCACAGATGACCTTTTGTGGACGGGAATCGGCATGACGAAGCGCAAGCATCAACTCCTGACCGAGAGCGAGCGCGACCAGATCCTCGCCATCCCGACTGATCGCGACCACTTGGCACGGCTCTACACCTTCGAGCCTTCGGATATCGAGATCATCGGCGCGCGACGGGAGCAACGGAACCAGTTGGGCGTCGCGCTGCAACTCGCGCTCTTGCGGCACCCGGGCATCACGCTTGCGCAGTTGATACAGGACAGGGGAGCGATACCCCATGATCTCGCCGCCTTCGTCGCGGAGCAACTTGGACTGCACGTAACCGACCTGGCCAACTATGCGGCGCGAGATCAGACAATGACGGATCATGCCCGTGTGTTGGCGGTGCGCTTGGGACTTCGGGGGGCGACCCGCGCCGATATTCCCTTCATGATCGAAGCGGCCGCGAAAACGGCATGGGCGACCGACAAGGGGATGACGATCGCGACCGGCGTCGCCACCGCCCTTCGCGAGGTCCGGATTCTGTTGCCGTCCATCTCCACCATCGAACGCGCCAGCAGCGCGGGACGTGCGCGTGCCCGTAAGCAGGCCGCCTATGCCCTGATCGCCGATCTCAGCGCCGAACAGGTCCACGCCCTCGACCAGCTCTTTGACGACGCCGACGGCATGAGCCAGCTTGCTTTGCTCAAGACCATTCCCGTCGCGGCCAAACCCGATCACATCCGCCAGATTCTCGACCGCCTGTGGCAAGTGCGGAAGATCGGCATTTCTCCCGACGTAGCTGGCCGCATCCATGGGGACCGATTTCGGCAATATGTCAGGGAAGGCCGCGCTTCGCCTGCCTATATGATCGAGCGATATATCCCCTCCCGCCGGCGCGCCACGCTTGTTGCTTTCCTGCTCGACCTCGAAGAACGGCTGACTGACAGCGCTCTGGAGATGGCGGACAAGCTGATCGGCAGCATCTTCACCCGCGCGAAGAACGCCCAGGCGCGCAGCTATGCCACCACGTCGAAGAACGTCGCGCGGCTGATGCTGATCTTTCGCAGGACGATCGACGCACTCACCGATGCAGTCGATACCGGCGAAGATCCGATAGAGGCCCTGGACGCTTCGGTCGGGTAGAACACCCTCCTGAAGGCCAGACCAGAAGTAGCGACGATCGCGGAAACCGCGAGCCTCGACCCGTTGACGGTCGCGGCCGATCGCTATGCGACGTTGCGTAAGTTCGCCCCTGATCTGCTTGAAGCGCTCCAGTTCAGGGCGGGAAAGGGCAGCGCGAAGACGATCGCCGCTGTCGAGATGCTGCGCGACCTCAACAGGTCGGGCAAACGCGATCTGCCTCCCGACGCTCCGATGCCCTTCCGCAAGGAATGGCGGAAAATCGTTGTTGGCGATGACGGCAAGATCAACCGGAGGCTTTGGGAGATCGCAACGATCGCGCATCTGCGCAACAAATTGCGGTCCGGGGATGTCTGGGTGGAGCGATCGGCGGGATACCGCCGGTTCGACAGCTACCTGCTCAGCGATCCGAAGGCCAAGCCGATCGTATCGGCTCTTGGCCTGCCACCCACAGCCAGCGAATGGCTCGAACAGCGGGGCCGCGAACTGGACTGGCGGCTGAAGAAATTCGCCCAGCGCCTGAAGCGCGACGCTCTGGAAGGTGTGCGGTTCCGCGACGGCCGCCTCCAGATATCGCCGATACGCACGATCGCGACACCCGATGCCGAAGTACTGGCTGACCGGCTCGATGCCATGATGCCACGCATCCGCATCACCGAGCTGCTGCATGAGGTGGCGCAGGAAACCGGCTTTCTCGCAGCGTTCACCAACCTGCGCACCGGCGAGGCGTGCCCCAATGAAAACGCGCTGCTCGCCACGATCCTCGCCGACGCAACCAATCTCGGCCTGTCGCGCATGGCGGCCGCGAGCCAGGGCGTCACGCGCGATCAGCTCCTGTGGACCCATGACGCCTATATCCGCGATGACAGCTACCGAGCGGCGCTGGCCGTCCTCATCAACGCGCACCACCGCCTGCCATTTTCGCGGGTCTGGGGCGACGGCGCCACGTCCAGCTCCGCATGGTTCCCGACTGACCGAAGCGCTTCCACGACGACGCTCGTCAGCGCGAGGCCGAATGGAGCTTTCGATACGGCGCCAATATAGGACATCCGATCAAGTCTTTCCTCCTGCTCGCGGCAGGGTGACTAACCTGCCTCTATAGCTCTATAATGCTCCCAAGCAGCCGCCTGACCATCTAGACTAGCCAGCGTGTCACGCTGGCGGCCAATACGCGCCATCAGTGCTTTGGGGTCATTGAGGTCTCTGGTCCTCTACGATCATGTCTGCTGCTTTTTCGCCGATCATGATGCAAGTGGCGTTCGTATTGCCGTTGATGATCGTTGGCATGATCGAGGCATCAGCCACGCGAACATTTTGCAGCCCTCGAACCTTGAGACGAGTGTCGACAACCGCCAGCGCGTCGGTTCCCATCTTGCACGTGCCGACCGGGTGATAAGCATGATTCACATGTTCAGTGAGGTAAGCGTCAATTTCTTGATCTTCATTCAGCTTGTGGGTGGGGTAGAGCGGTCGCTTGACCACGTCATTCATCGTCTCTGAGAAAAGAATGTCCTGCGTTATCTTGAAGGCGTTTCGTAACGCGGTTCGATCGTCAGGATGGCTCAGAAGATTGAGGTCGATGAGGGGATCGGACAGAGCGGAACTATCGCGAAGGCGCACTGCACCTCTGCTCTTGGGATGACCGATATTGATGAGAACCGTGAAGCCCCATTTCGTCATCAAACGATAGTCGCGTGCGTGGTCGCGATAGGCTAGCGGAATCACGTGGAGTTGGAAGTCCGGGCGGTCCCGATCGGGATCGGAGCGCAGGAACCCTCCTACGGCAGTCGGCGGATTGCCCAGCCAGCTGCCTTTGCGCACGATATAGTGCAGAAGATCCTTTGTGCTCTTGATCAATCCCAATGGATTGAGCGCAATGCCAATGCGCTTGCGCGTCTCGAAGATCATCATGACGTCGGGATGATCATGCAGATTCTGCCCGACGCCATTTATTTCTTGAACGACTTCTATGCCATGCCGGTCGAGCTCGGCGCGCGGGCCAACACCAGAAAGCATCAGAATTTGGGGCGAATTGAACGTACCGCTGCTGACGATGACTTCCTTCTGGACATCCACCCGCCGCACTTCGCCGTCCTGCACGAACTCTACCGCGACTGCCCTATTACCATCGAAGACGATCCGCTGCGCGCGCGCATTTACTTCGACCCGGACGTTGGACCGGACGAGCATCGGGTCGATATAGCAGCGCTTCACACCGGCCCGCCGGCCGTCCTTGACGGTGAATTGGTAGACACCGATCCCTTCCTGGGTATCGCCGTTGAAATCCTCGTTCTGTGGATGACCAAGCGATGCAGCGGCCTCGATAAAGGCGCCATAGGCTTTGAAGGAAGCATCGCCGTTGGACACGTGAAGCGGACCGAAGGCGCCATGATATTGACTGTCGCCCCGGACATTGCGCTCCGCCTTTCTGAAGTAAGGCAGAACGTCGTTGTACGACCAACCTTGGTTGCCGAGGTCGTGCCAATTGTCGAAATCGGATCGGTCGCCACGGATGTAAACCATGCCATTCATCCCGCTCGACCCGCCCAGCATCTTACCGCGAGGATTATAGAGGCGGCGGCCATTCAGCGCCGTGACTGGCTCGGTATTGTAGCGCCAGTTGAGCGTGTTGATCGCAAAATCCTGGATCAGTGCCGCAAAGGCACCTGGTGTTGAAACGAGCGGCGAATTACCCGATCCGCCAGCCTCGAGTAGGCATACCGTCGTTTTCGGATCTTCCGACAAACGACTGGCGATCACGCCTCCGGACGAGCCGCCCCCGATAATGACATAGTCTGGCATATATATTGTCTCCGCAGAGATCTGGACCGACCGAGCGCTCGGCCATAGCTCCTGCCTGGTGCCGACCGGCTGGTGCTACCTAGGAAGATCGTGCCGACGCGAATGAGCCGCACGACGAACTGCGCGCGCTCTCAAGAAGCGAGAATGCGCTGATTACCGAGACCGAAATGAGATTTCGGATTGAAAATGTACTGAAGATTTCCATGGCCTCTCCCGGCGGATTTATCCTTGTCAGGGGATTTTCGCTCGATCCCGGTTCGCCAGTTTACGGTCGATGTCACCGTCGAACTTGGAAAATCCGGCCCGCGAATTTGACTTCGCTTGGCCCCGGTCGCTGCGAGAAGAGAGGACGTCACACGGCGGGAGTGGTGGGATTCGCGGTGTCTCCGAGCGAGCATCGCGGATGCTCGCCGGCGCTTGAGTCCGCCCGGGTTCCTTTGGACCGCAAGGCGACAAGCTTTTCCAAATGAACTCCCGCTCGGCGCTGCTGGATACTGACCCTCCAGGCCGTTCCCCGGTCGCAATTCTTGACGGCGCAAAGCTACAAATAATGCAGCCCGGTTTCTCCAAGCGCCAGCGCTGCCCTCCGAATAATCTCGCCCAGAGAACACGCAATAACGCATGTCTAGGGAGGATTGATTGAGACATCCGAACATGAGGAGCCTGCTCGCGGGGAGTGCGATCGGCCTTTTCGCCACTGCATACCCGATGAGCGCAGCGTGCGCTCAGACTGCCACGAACGCGCCCGCGTCATCGGTGGCATCGGGTGTCGGTGCCACGAAGGATGACAGCTCTCGACCGGGAGGCTCGACCGAAGGTGCCTTGGAGGACATCGTCGTCACGGCGCGTAAGCGGAGCGAGAATCTTCGCGATGTGCCGGTCGCGCTTACGGCAGTCTCGGGTGACACCCTGCCGACCATTCCAGCGACCTTCGGCGAGATGGGAACATATTCGCGCGGGCGACAGCTTGGCGTTCGCCTGAGCGGTCGCTTCTAGACGCGCCGGGCAATCTTCACCCCGAACCAGCAATTCTGCGAGGCACTCCGATGACGTCCATTTTGTCGCAGCCGCGATATTCCGATACAGCCAGTGCGTTCATCGCCTCGCCGAAGCGTCTCCTGATAGACGGGGAATGGCAGTCCTCCTCAGGCGAGAAGTTCGTACCGGTCTACGATCCGTCGAGTGGTATCGAGATTGGGGCGATCGTCGATGCCAGCGATGCGGATGTCGATCGGGCCGTCGGCGCGGCGCGCGCGGCGTTCGATGACGGCCGATGGAGCGGCCAGTCTCCTTACTATCGGGAGATGACGATCCGAAGGCTGGCCGATCTGATCGAGGCGAACGCCACCGAGTTCGCTGAGCTGGAAGCGATCGACAATGGGAAGTCGATCACCGCCGCATCGCAGATGGACGTTCCCGGCGCGATCGCGCAGCTACGCTATATGGCAGGCTGGGCATCACGTCTCGATGGAGAGAGCGTCGAGCCGTTGCTCGCGCCATCCGGCGCTTTCCATGGTTACACACGGCGCGAGCCGATCGGCGTCGCGGCCCTGATCGTGCCCTGGAACTTTCCGCTTTTCTTCGCCGCCCTAAAGCTTGCGCCGGCACTGGCTGCGGGCTGTACGACCGTTCTCAAGCCGGCCGAACAGACAAGTCTGACGACCTTGCGGTTCGCCGAGCTGGTGCTTGAGGCCGGCTTCCCGGCAGGCGTGATCAACATCGTGACGGGCGCTGGCAGTGGCGCCGGCGCGGCGCTGGTGCGACATCCCGAGGTCGACAAGATCAGTTTCACCGGGTCGACCTCGGTAGGCAAGATGATCGCGCACTCGGCCGCCGACAGCCTCAAGCGCGTGACGCTCGAACTTGGGGGCAAGTCGCCTGTGATCGTCTTGCCCGACACCGATCTCGGACAGGCAGCTCAGGGCGTGGCGGGAGGCGTTTTTTTCAACTCTGGCCAGATTTGCACAGCGGGCTCGCGCGTCTTCGCCCATCGGGACGTGTTCGACGCGCTGGTGGAAGGGATAGCCGACGCAGCGCGGGGGATTCGTCTCGGTCCTTCGCTTGCGCCGGATACGCAGATGGGACCGCTGGTGTCGGCGCGGCAGCGCGATACCGTCATGGGTTTCATCGAGAGCGCATCGACTGAAGGTGCCTCGGTCGTTGCAGGAGGCGGTCAGCTCGCCGATCAGGGCTATTATGTGTCGCCCACGATCATCGCTGACGTCTCACCCGAGATGCGCGTGATGCGTGAAGAGATCTTCGGGCCAGTGGTTTGCGTGTCGCGCTTCGATGATCTCGACGCCGTGGTGAAGAGCGCGAACGCCACGCGCTACGGGCTGGCGGCGTCGGTCTGGACCCGCGACATCAGTGCAATGCATAGGCTGGCGCGATCAATCAAGGCGGGCACGGTCTGGGGAAACTGTCATAACGCCATCGATCCTGCCGTGCCGTTCGGGGGATACAAGGAGTCCGGGCTCGGCCGCGAACACGGGCGGGAGGGGGTGCTCGCCTATACCGAAACCAAATCGGTTCTCGTGGCTCTGTAGGTTTAGAGGGAGCGAAGACAATGGTCGGTAGGGCGGAAGCAATTGGTGGGCGGGGCCTCTCCGCGGCGGTAAGAGCCTTTTGCATCGTTCCTCTGGCCACCGGTATCGGCGACATCGCCCAAGGCGCGAAGTTTCTCGCGACCGCCGGCGCCGCGCTCCCATCCGCCGCGCTTTCCGATCCAACACTGAACAGCCAGCTGATGTTCGCCGGAGCGATCTGGCTCGGCTACGCGCCGCTCATCTGGTATGCCAGCCGCGATCTGCGTGAGCGGCTCTTGCTCCTGCGTTTGCTCTTCGGCTTCGTGTTTCTGAGTGGCCTCGCACGGACCCTGGCCTATCTTCGGTATGGGTCGCCAGGTTTCGTTCTCACCGCGGCGATAGCGATCGAGTTGGTGGTGCCGCCGGTGATCATGTTTTGGACCGCAATTGCGGACGCCCGGCTACGAAACAGGTCAGCTTGAGGGGCGGCCGCGCCAGAGGGGCAAGGTTCCGCGCAGCGCCGAATGCCGATATTCCCGCGCTGAGACTCCAAATTTGCGACGGAACGAACGGCTGAAATAGCTGAGATCGTCAAACCCGACGTCGTAAGCGATGTCAGTGATGCGGGCGCTTAGGGAAGGATCGCTCAATCGGCGACTGGCTTCGTCGAGCCGTGCGTCAGCAATGTATTTGTGACACGAGGTTCCTTGGCTGCGGAAGACGCGTTGGAGGCTCTTGGCTGAAAGCCGCAGTTTTTCACAAATATAGCTTGGACGCAGAGCCGGATCTTCGAGATTGGATTCAACAAATCTCTGTACCGAGGTCCAGCTGTCGTCGCGACGCCGGTCGGTCTCAAATTCGGCGGAATAGCAGGTCAGAATGGTGTCGCCCAGAACGCGAGCGGCGAGCGGATCGTCGGCCTCTGTCTGGAACCTCTCGAGCTGCTGCAACAATCCTATCGCATAGCTTCTCATGAGGATCGCGGAGGATCGATGCGCCGCGATACGGTAATTGATCATATCGCCGATCGGCGGGGATGAGCGACGCATACGCGCTTCGAGCATCTGCTTCGAAAAGATGAGGCAGAGATGCTCGTTATCGTCGTCGAACTCATATTGGTGCGCCGCTGCACCGTCGCAAAGCACGACATCACCCGGGCCGATTGTGATCATCCGATCGTCGAGGCGTATCGCGGCATGCCCCTCCTTCTGCACCTTCAACAGGTAGAAGTCGCGGAAAGCCTCCGCGGCATATTTGACGCTGCATGCCTTGGACGCAAACCGCAGAAGTGCAAGGTTGCTGAACAACGTCCAGGTGAATTCCGTTGTTTTGGCTCGTACCGGCGGCGTCTCGATGTCCAGATCACTGGCCAGTTGTGACGCAAAAAGCGATCGGTGGCCGACGCGGATATGATTAGCTCGTGGAACCAGCAGCCCTCCGCCCAGACCTGGCGCGTCAGAAGTTGCCGTTGAATGTCCCACTTCGTCTCTCCACGATAATGGGGCGCTCCTCTTGTTGTGCCAAAGGATTTCGCCCGGCTGCTTTCATTACGGCAATCTAGGCACCCTTGAATTCCGGTACGCGGCGCTCCCGAAATGCGGCCAGGCCCTCATTGCGATCGAACGATGAGGAGTAGGTCGAATTGACGTCCAGCTCCGCCTCGATCGCCTCCGGGAGAGCAAGTTCGACAGCGTTGTTCAAAAGCTGCTTCATGTGATGCAGCCCCAAGAGGCTCTTCGAGGCAAGTTTGTTGGCGATGCCGTCCACCGCCTCTTGGAGATCGCTATCCGGAACGATCATGCTCACGAGTGGCGCGAGCAGCGGGTTCGAGACACTGAGCAGGTCGCCGGTGAACATCAGAAACTTGGCGTGGTTCAATCCGAGCCGTCGCGGCAGTCGTGCGGTGGCTCCTGCGCCCGGCAACAGGCCGTAATTGGCATGTCCGTCTCCCAGGCGCGCGCCTTCGCCGGCGATCACGATGTCGCAGCCGAGGAGCAGTTCCATTCCGCCCGCTGTTGCGATCCCGTTGACGGCCGCAAGGATGGGCTTCGGGAAGGCTTCGATCCGCGAAACGAGATCCGTCGCGCGGCGCAGGAACCGAGCTGTTTCTGCGTCGCGGTCTGCGGGGGGGAAGTCGCCGATGAACTTGAGGTCCGCGCCCGCGCAAAAGGCACGGCCTCGTCCGGTCAGCACGAGGCAGCGCACCTCCGCCCTCGACTCCAGGTGATCAAACGACCGGTTCAGCTCGTCGATCATGATCGGGCTAAGGCAGTTGAGGTCGTTCGGCCGCTCAAGGGTGATCCATGCGACCGGACCGCGCTCCTCGAGGGAAATCTGCTCAAACGTCATCGGATATGCTTTCATCATTGTCGTCGGAATAGCGTCGCAGGATGGCGGCAACGCCGTCTGGATCATCCAGCATGAGGTTATGTCCGCCCGAGAGCGTATATGCGTCCCACTCAGGATGTTGGGTCGCTGCCTGGTGGTAACGCTGGAAATGGGGTTCCTGCGAATTGCCGTCCCCTCCGACTGCGAGGATATAGGCCTTCTTCGGGATTTCTTTGTATCGCCCGCTAAGGCGGATGCGCTGCATCATGGTCCCTACTGGGTGGACGATCTGATAACCGGCTCTGTTGCAAAAATCGTGAAGCTTGAGCATGCTTGGCGGAGATTGGACGGACGGAACGATGACGGATTTCAAGTGGCGCCATTTCCAGGGTGATGTGATCCTGTGGGCGGTGCGCTGGTATTGTCGCTATCCGATCAGCTATCGCGACCTTGAGGAAATGCTGGCGGAACGCGGCATTTCGGTCGACCATACGACGATCTATCGCTGGGTCCAGTGCTACGCCCCGGAGATGGAGAAGCGGCTGCGCTGGTTCTGGCGGCGTGGCTTTGATCCGAGCTGGCGCCTGGATGAAACCTACGTCAAGGTGCGGGGCAAGTGGACCTACCTGTACCGGGCAGTCGACAAGCGGGGCGACACGATCGATTTCTACCTGTCGCCGACCCGCAGCGCCAAGGCAGCGAAGCGGTTCCTGGGCAAGGCCCTGCGAGGCCTGAAGCACTGGGAAAAGCCTGCCACGCTCAATACCGACAAAGCGCCGAGCTATGGTGCAGCGATCACCGAATTGAAGCGCGAAGGAAAGCTGGACCGGGAGACGGCCCACCGGCAGGTGAAGTATCTCAATAACGTGATCGAGGCCGATCACGGAAAGCTCAAGATACTGATCAAGCCGGTGCGCGGTTTCAAATCGATCCCCACGGCCTATGCCACGATCAAGGGATTCGAAGTCATGCGAGCCCTGCGCAAAGGACAGGCTCGCCCCTGGTGCCTGCAGCCCGGCATCAGGGGCGAGGTGCGCCTTGTGGAGAGAGCTTTTGGCATTGGGCCCTCGGCGCTGACGGAGGCCATGGGCATGCTCAACCACCATTTCGCAGCAGCCGCCTGATCGGCGCAGAGCGACAGCCTACCTCTGACTGCCGCCAATCTTTGCAACAGAGCCGACGAGCCTATCTGACCCGCAATGAAGGCCACCTGCTCACGCTCCACCAGGCGGCGCACTTGCTCCAGGGTTTTCGGCGGGCTGTAGCCATCGTCGGCCAGCACCAGCTTGAGCTTGCGACCATTCAAGCCACCCTCAGCGTTTACCAGATCAAACCATGCAGACATGGCCTTGCCGACGGCGCCATAGCCTGCGGCCGGGCCGCTAAGCGGGAGGGTCGTGCCGATCTTGATCTCGCTGTCTGTTACGCCTTGGATGCCCGCGCCCTGCGCGCGGGTCAGACCAGAAACGCCCGTCAGCATGGCGCCGGAAAGCATGGTGATGAATTGTCTTTTCTGCATGATGTCTCCTGTTGTGGTTGGATGGGTCAGGTAAATTGATACGTCAGCGCGGCGCCATCCGAATGGCACCATCCACACGAATGGACTCGGCGTTCATGTAGCCGCAAGTGACGAGAAACTCGACGGTCTGCGCGAATTCATCGGGGTCACCCAACCGCTTGGGAAAGGGCACGCTGGCCGCCAGCGCCTGTTTGACGTTGTCTGGCAGGCTCAACAGCAAAGGTGTACCGAAGATCCCCGGCATGATGGTGTTGATCCGAATCCCTTCGTCCATCATGTCGCGCGCGATTGGAAGGGTCATACCCACGATTGCTGCCTTGCTGGCCGCATAGCTGGCCTGGCCGACTTGGCCGTCCTGCGCGGCGGCCGAAGCGGTGTTGACGATGGCGCCGCGGTCGCCATCGGCGAGCGGCGCGAGCGTCAACATACCCGCAGCTGACTTGGCGATGCAGCGGAAGGTGCCCACCAGGTTGATCTGAATGATGCGATTGAAACGATCTGCCGCGCATGGGCGGATTTCGCCGGTTTTCTTGTCGCGGCTGACAGTCTTGACGGCATCGGCAGTGCCGGCGCAGTTGACCAAAATGCGTTCCTGCCCGATCGCGGCGCGGGCCTTGGCGAAGGCTGCGTCCACCTGCTCCTCGGACATCACGTCCACATTGCAGTAAACGCCGCCAAGCTCGCTTGCCAAAGCCTGGCCGACGGCTTCGTTCATGTCGAAGATGGCGACTTTGACGCCGTGGCTCGCCAAGAGTCGGGCCGTGGCAGCTCCCAGACCGGAAGCCCCCCCGGTGATGACGGCAGAAATGTCGGAATTCAGTTTCATGGCTTTTCCTTGATAGAGGACAGACAGGCGTTAATGGCCAGTGAAATTGGGGGCACGCTTGCCCAAGAATGCCGCTTGCCCTTCCAGGTTGTCGGCCGAACGCAAAACGACGAAGAAATTGCGCTTCTCATGCTCCAGGCCCTGCGCGAGCGGAGTTTCAAAGCTGGCCAAGGCCGCGTCTTTCGCCAGAACCACGGCCAGTGGCGAATTGGCCGCAATCCGGCTGGCCATCGCCAACGCCGTCGGTAGGGCTTGGCCGTCGGCCGTCACTTCAGCGACGATGCCGAAGTCGCAGGCTTTGCGGGCGTCAATGAAATCGCCGGTCAGCAGCAGGGCCATCGCCTTGGACTTGCCGATGGCATGGATCAGGCGCTGGGTGCCACCGGCGCCAGGAATGGCGCCCAGCTTGACTTCCGGCACGCCGAACTTGGCGGACTCGCCGGCGATCACGATGTCGCAGGCCAGCGCCAGTTCCGTGCCGCCGCCCAGCGCGACCTTTTCGACCGCCGCAATGACGGGCTTAGGAAATCTCCCCAGTTCCGAAAAGAAGTCCCAGCCCGTCGGTCCGCGATCACCCATCAGTGGCGCGGCGCGCAGAACCTCGAACGCCGTGATGTCAACTCCTGCGCAAAACACTCCCTCGGCACCGGTGATGACGACGGCTCGCACAGCATCGTCGTCGCGCAGTTGCGCAAGCTGTGCGCGCAGGCCATCGAATACCGTGCGGTTCAAGCTGTTCTTCGCACGGGGGCGGTTGATGGTCAACGTGACAATGGCGCCTTCGCGGCTGACGAGCACTTCGCTGGATTCGCTCATGTTGGCCACGCTCATGCCAGTCGCTCGATGATGGTTGTATTGGCCGTGCCCGAGGCCTCGCAGATGGTTTGCAGGCCATAGCGGCCGCCCCGGCGCTCCAGCTCGCACAGCAGGTCGGTGAGCATGCGCGCGCCGGTGGAACCCAGCGGATGGCCGATCGCCACCGAGCCGCCGTTGACGTTGAGGCGATCATCCGGAATGCGGAATTCCTGCTGGAACATCAGCGGCACTCCGCCAAAGGCTTCGTTGACTTCAAACAGGTCAATGTCGGCCAGGCTCAGACACGATTCCTTCAGCGCCTTGCGGGTGGCATCGAGAACAGCGGTGAACTGGATGACGGGGTCGGCTGCCGCCACGGCAGTGCTGACGAAGCGCGCTCGCGGCACCAGGCCATGCTGTTTGGCATAGGCGCGGCTGGCGATCAGCAGCGCAGCGGCTCCATCGCTGATCTGCGACGAGTTGGCGGCCGTGGTGGCGCCGTCTGCGGAAAACACGGGCTTGAGCGTGGCCATCTTTTCGAGGTTGGGGTCCGCGCGCATGCCCTCATCGGCGGTGATGATCGGGCTGTCCGGGTCGGCCGGGTCCTCGTTCAGCCGCACCAGTTGATCTTGGACACGGCCGGCCTGCGATGCCGCGATGGCGCGCCGATGGCTGCGCACGGCGAAAGCGTCCAGGGCCTCGCGCGTGAGGCCGAAGCGCTTGTTCATCAACTCCGACGAGACGCCTTGCGGCAGCAGCGGGTTGTCCTGGTAGCGCGCCAGTTCGCGCGGGCTGTATTGCGAGCCCAGCGGCGCGCCGGGCTTGAACGAAGGTGGCATGGGAGCCTGCGACATCGACTCCACCCCGGCCCCGATAACCAGTTGGTAGGCACCAGCCTGGATACCGTGCACGGCAAAGCTGACCGCTTGCTGGCCGGAGCCGCATTGCCGGTCAACCGTCACAGCCGGGACGGATTCGGGCAGTCCCGCTGCCAATACGGCATGACGTCCCAGGTTGCCGTGCTGTTGATCCCACTGCAGCACGCAGCCAACGATCACATCGTCCAGATCTGCGGGGTTGACGCCGGAGCGCTCGACCAGTTGGCGTAGCGTCTCGCCCAGCAGATCGACGGGGTGCCATTTCTGCAGGCGCCCACCGCGTTTGCCCACCGGGGTGCGCAGAGCACCGACGATGACGGGTTCATGGTCATTCATGTTGTTCTCCTGTAGAAAAAGGTTGGCTCACTCTGCGTAGCGGCCCGCATGCTCGGCGCGTATGCGCTTCTTGTCGAGCTTGCCGACGCTGGTCTTGGGGATGGCTTCGACAAACAGGACCTGATCGGGCAACTGCCACTTTGCGAAGGCGCTGGATAGGTGTTCCTGCAGTTGTTCCTGGGTTGCCTGCTGGCCGGGCTTCAGCACCACCAGGGCCAGCGGCCTTTCCTGCCACTTCGCATGAGGAATGCCGACCACCGCGGCATCACGCACGGCGGAATGGCCCATGAGCAGGTTTCCCATGTCGATGGAAGAAATCCATTCGCCGCCGCTCTTGATCACGTCCTTGATGCGGTCAGTGACCTTGAGGTAGCCGTTCTCGTCCACCGTGCCGACATCGCCCGAGCGCCACCACCCGCCCACCAAGAAGCGATCACCAGAATCGGGCATGTCGTGGTAGCTGGTCGTGATCCAGGGGCCGCGCAGGCAAATCTCTCCGGCCGACTGGCCGTCGTGCGGCAGGTCCTGGTCGTTGGCATTTAGGATGCGGATGTCCACGCCAGTCAGGACCAGGCCCTGCTTGCGCTTGAGATTCCACCGCTCCTCCTGGGTCAAGCGGTTACTCAGCGTGGGCTTGAGACGGTTGACGGTCACCAGCGTAGTGGCTTCGGTGGCGCCGTAGGCGTGCACCACCTCAGCGCCCGTGAGGTTGTAGAAACCGATCATCATCGACAGCGGTGGCTCGGAGGCACCAGACAGCATGCGCATGCGGCCAAAGTCCGGCTTGACCGGCATCGTCTCGATGTACTGCAGCATCGGTTGGAAGATGGCCGGCGCGCCATTGGTGATGGTCACACCCTCGGCGATCATGGCGTCAACCAGCGGCTTGGTGTCTTCGGCAGCGTAGCGGCCAGGCAGCACGATCTTGTCGGCCAGCAGCGTGGCGGCCTGTGGCAGGCCCCAGCACTGCCCGTGGAACATGGGCGTGATGAGCATGACGCAGTCGTCCAGCGTCATGCCCAAATTAGTGGCCATGGCCGTGGAGTGCAAGTAGATGCCGCGGTGCGAGTAGTACACGCCCTTGGGCTTGCCTGTGGTGCCGGTGGTATAGCAGGCGCTGTAAGCCGAGGTTTCGTCAATCTCGGGCCAGTCGATCTTCGTGTCGGCAGCGGCCAGCAGGTCTTCATAGTGCAGCAGCGGCTTCAGCGTGGTCTTGATCTGGTCCAGCGGCTTGTCGGTCATGACGATCCAGCCCTTGATCTGGGGGGAGTTCGCTGCAACGGATTCGGCGATCGGCAGCAAGGACTCGTCCACGCAGACGTAAGACACCTTGCTGTGGCCAACCACATAGCCCAAGTCCTCAGCGCCTAGGCGCAGGTTCATCTGCAGCATGACCGCGCCCAGGCCGGGGATGGACCAGTACAGCTCGAAGTGGCGCCGACTATTCCAGTCTAGGATGCCGACCCGGTCGCCCGGCTCGACGCCTAGTGCGCGCAGTGCATTGGCACTGCGGCAGACGCGCGCGTAGCACTCGGCATAGGTGTAGCGATCCCAGCCACCATCGGGTGTGCGGTAGACGATCTCCTGGTCCCCGTGGGTGCGCGCGGCGTGCCGGATCAGCGTCGTAGTGTTGAGCTGGCGCTCGTTACCCGTGGTGGACGGGCATCCGCGAACGAGCTGGGTGGTAGCTGTCATTTCTTTGTCTCCTGAGTGGTTGCGTTGAGAGCCTGGAACCGTGGGGCCGGAGCCGCTTCGATGGCGCCGGAGGGGGTGGATTGGTAGATGCCCCTTGCCGCGTTGTGCGGATGCCGAACTGACTCGGCCAAGCTGAGCACAGGCGCAAAGCAGGCGTCGCTGCCTTCGAGCAATTCGCACCAGTGCGCCCGGGGCCTGCTGCGGATAAGGGCCACGATGCGCTCCTTCAGCGCTGGCCACTTCGCAGTTTCGTACTGCTCGGCAGGGTTGACGTCCGTCAGGCCCAGCTTTGACAGCAGCAGTGCGTGGAATGCGGGCTCTACCGCCGCGAGGCTGATGAAGCCGCCGTCGGCGCAGGCATACACGTCATAGAATGGCGAATCGTGAAACGGACTCGGCTGCGCGCCATCGATCTGCCCATTGGCGCGAATCCAGTGCACCAGCGTGCCCAGCATGGCCACGATGTCGACTATTGCCGCGTCCACGACCCTGCCTTGACCGGTGGCGCGCGAATCGACCAACGCACAGGCGACGCCAAAGGCAAGGCCCAGCGCCCCCGTCGCGTCCCCGAGTACCGAGGGCGGCACGATAGGCGCCTGCCCCCTCCGCGCAGACAGCGACAGCAAGCCCGTCAACGCGACATAGTTCAGGTCATGGCCAGCGGCCTGGGCGAGCGGGCCGTCCTGGCCCCAGCCCGTCATCCGGCCGTAGACCAACCGGGGGTTGCGCGCAGCGCATTCGGCGGGACCGAGGCCCAGCCGCTCCATCACACCTGGGCGATAGCCCTCGATCAGGGCGTCGGCCTGGGCGATCAGCGCCAGAGCGCGCACCTTGCCGTCGGCCGACTTCAGGTCTATGACCTCGACTGTCTTGCCGCGGTGTAGCGGATTCCTCGCCGCTCCGCCCAGCAGCTGCGCTCCAGCAGCCTGCTCGGCCCGTGTCAGCACGATCACCTCGGCGCCCATGTCGGCCAGCATCATGGCGGCCAGCGGGCCCGGCCCGAGGCCCTCGAACTCCACCACGCGGATGCCGTTTAGCGGCGTCCGCAGCGTGTGCGGCGCGTTCACAGCTTCCTCGCGATCAGTTCCTTCATGACCTCGTTCGCGCCGCCGTAGATCTTCTGCACGCGCGAGGCGGCGTACATGCGCGCGATCGGGTACTCGGCCATGAAGCCATAGCCGCCGAACAACTGCAAGCATTCGTCGGTCACACGGCACTGCTGTTCTGTGCACCACCACTTAGCCATGTACGCAGCCTCGTCGTCGAGCGTTCTGTCCAGCAGCCGCTGCGTGCAGTCGTTGACGAAGGTGCGCACCACGTGGGCGATGGTGGCCAGCTCGGCCAGCTTGTGGCGCGTGGTCTGCATGTCGAACAACGGCGCGCCGAAGATCTTGCGCTCCTTTGTGTATTCGATGGTCAGCTCCAGGGCTCGGTCGATGACGGCCGCCGCTGGCACCGCGATGGACATCCGCTCGTAGGGCAGCTGGCTCATCAACTGCTTGAATCCATGGCCTTCGACGCCCCCCAGCAACTGGTCAACCGGCACACGCACCTCGTCGAAGAAGAGTTCGGCCGTGTCCGACGCCGGCATGCCGATCTTTTCGAGTAGGCGGCCCACGCGAAACCCGGGTAGGTTTTCGGTCTCCACCACGATCAGCGACAAGCCCCGGCTCCCCGCTTCGCCGGTGCGCGCAACCACGATCAGCAGGTTGCAGGTGAAGCCATTGGTGATGAAGGTCTTGGCGCCGTCGATCACGTAGTGGTCGCCATCGCGACGCGCGCGGGTGGCGATGGCCTTGAGATCCGTTCCACAGCTTGGCTCGGTCATCGCGATGCCGGCCAGCATCTCGCCGTTGTTCAGCTTGGGCAGCCAGCGCTGCTTCTGTGCCTCGGTGCCGAAGTCCATGATGTAATGCGAGGCGATGCTGTGCACCGTGACGTTGTTGGGCATTTCGGCCTTGGTCAGCTCGTCCTGCACCACCAGTTGGTAGGCGATGCTGGCACTGGCGCCGCCGTAAGCCTCTGGCATTTCGGGCAGCAGAAAGCCCATTTCGCCGAAGGGCCGCCAGGTTTCGCGCGGGATGTAGCCCTGCTCGCGCCAGCCAGGCAACTTCGGCGCCATTTCGGCGGCGATGTAGCGGCGAACCTGGTCGCGAAAGGTCTCGATGTCGCTGTCCATCCAGGGTTGGCGGTGCAGTTGCGGCAGCATGGAAGCGCTCCTCAGAAAGTTGGTACGGTGAAGGTTTGAAAACTTGGCCAGCAATGTGGCCCCGGGTCATGCCCGCACATCCACAAGGGGGTAGCGAAGCGTCGAATCTCTGCGTTCTCAGGCTGTCTAGGGCATATGGTCGGTACTTAGCCCGTGCGCGTCTTGCCCGCCAGGGCTCTGTTGCAAAAATCGTGAAGCTTGAGCATGCTTGGCGGAGATTGGACGGACGGAACGATGACGGATTTCAAGTGGCGCCATTTCCAGGGTGATGTGATCCTGTGGGCGGTGCGCTGGTATTGTCGCTATCCGATCAGCTATCGCGACCTTGAGGAAATGCTGGCGGAACGCGGCATTTCGGTCGACCATACGACGATCTATCGCTGGGTCCAGTGCTACGCCCCGGAGATGGAGAAGCGGCTGCGCTGGTTCTGGCGGCGTGGCTTTGATCCGAGCTGGCGCCTGGATGAAACCTACGTCAAGGTGCGGGGCAAGTGGACCTACCTGTACCGGGCAGTCGACAAGCGGGGCGACACGATCGATTTCTACCTGTCGCCGACCCGCAGCGCCAAGGCAGCGAAGCGGTTCCTGGGCAAGGCCCTGCGAGGCCTGAAGCACTGGGAAAAGCCTGCCACGCTCAATACCGACAAAGCGCCGAGCTATGGTGCAGCGATCACCGAATTGAAGCGCGAAGGAAAGCTGGACCGGGAGACGGCCCACCGGCAGGTGAAGTATCTCAATAACGTGATCGAGGCCGATCACGGAAAGCTCAAGATACTGATCAAGCCGGTGCGCGGTTTCAAATCGATCCCCACGGCCTATGCCACGATCAAGGGATTCGAAGTCATGCGAGCCCTGCGCAAAGGACAGGCTCGCCCCTGGTGCCTGCAGCCCGGCATCAGGGGCGAGGTGCGCCTTGTGGAGAGAGCTTTTGGCATTGGGCCCTCGGCGCTGACGGAGGCCATGGGCATGCTCAACCACCATTTCGCAGCAGCCGCCTGATCGGCGCAGAGCGACAGCCTACCTCTGACTGCCGCCAATCTTTGCAACAGAGCCCTGAAGGAGGCTGCCCTTGATACGGGACTTCTCGAAGCGTTCGAAACATCGGCCTCGCGTGTTGCACTGCCGAAAACCGCGCTGGATCAACGTCTCCTGCTATGCCTCTACGGCCTGGGAACGAATGCCGGGCTCAAGCGGATCGCCGGCGCCACCCCCGATGTCAGCTATGAAGAGCTGCTGCATGTCCATCGCCGCTTCGTTCATGCCGCGGCGCTCAAGGAGGCGTGTGCCAGGGTTGCGAATGCGACCCTGGCAATCCGCAATGCTGCAGTCTGGGGGGACGCCGGCACGGCCTGTGCGTCAGATTCCACAAAGTTCGGAGCCTGGGATCGCAACCTGATGACGGAATGGCATGCGCGTTATGGTGGACGGGGCGTCATGATCTACTGGCATGTCGAACGACGCGCGACATGCGTCTATTCCCAGCTCAAGCGCTGCTCTTCCTCCGAGGTCGCCTCCATGATCGAGGGCGTGCTGCGCCATTGCACCGACATGGAAATCCAGCGACAATATGTTGATAGTCATGGCCAAAGCGCGGTTGGCTTTGCATTTTGCCGGCTTCTCGGATTTGAGCTTGCACCCCGCCTGAAAGCGATCGCTCGCCAGAAGCTGGCTCTTCCCGATGTCGGCATGCGAACGCGGCTTCCCCACTTGCAGCCGATCCTCTCCAGTCCGATCAACTGGGATGAGATCGAGCAGCAATATGACGAGATGGTCAAATATGCAGCCGCGATGCAGACAAAAACCGCCGACCCGGAGGCGATCCTGCGCCGGTTTAGCCGCTCCGAGGTGATGCACCCGACCTACAAGGCGTTGAGTGAGCTGGGCCGCGCGGTCAAGACGATCTTCCTGTGCCGGTATCTGCGCGAGGAGTCCTTCCGCCGCGAAATTCATGAAGGCCTGAATGTCGTTGAAAACTGGAACAGTGCCAATGGGTTCGTTTTCTTCGGCAAGGGCGGCGAGATCGCCACTAACCGCATCGATGAGCAGCAGCTCTCGGTCCTGGCGCTACATTTGCTGCAAGCGTCGCTTGTCTATGTGAACACCCGAATGCTTCAGAGCGTGCTGGTGGAACCGAAATGGACGGGCCGGATGACGCCGGATGATTATCGCGGCCTCACACCGCTGATTTACAGCCACGTCAATCCTTATGGCCGCTTCGACCTCGATCTGAATAGCCGGATCGATTTTGGGCGGCTTGCTGCCTGACCGGGGCCTTTCCGCTCGCACCATTTGGGTGCACCCGAACGTGACGATCGGAAGTGACATATACGACATGTCACAAAAGGGTGGTTCCGTCACCAATGTTACTGTACGAGGGCAAAGCCACCCTAATGTGACGGATTTGCCCATGACCCGCGTCGGCTACGCCCGCGTCAGCACCATCGACCAGGATCTCGACATCCAGGTTGCCCGGTTGAAGGCAGCGGGCTGTGAAATCCTCCGCTCCGAAACAGGCTCGGGCGCATCGCGCACTGGACGCACGGAGCTTGAGACGATCATGCAGTTCCTGCGCGCCGATGACGAACTCGTCGTCCTGCGTCTCGATCGGCTCGGTCGCTCCACACGCGATGTTCTCAATCTGGTTCATGAACTCGACCAGAAGGGAGCCTCATTGCGGGTGCTTGAGCCGGAGGTGACGACGGCCGGAAGCATGGGGCGGATGGTGATCACCATTCTGGGCATGGTCGCGGACATGGAACTGACGTTCATCAAGGACCGGCAGCGCGCCGGGATCGAGGCGGCGCGCGCCGAAGGCGTCTACAAAGGCCGGAAGAAAAACATCGATGACGATGAAATCCGACGCCGGATCACCGCCGGCGCGAGCAAGGCCAGCGTCGCGCGCGACCTCAAGATCTCAAGAATGACCGTCTATCGGGCGCTTGACGTCATTCCTTCAAGGATCGGGCTGCCGGAAAAGCCGCCTTCTGTCACCATCGCCCTGCATCTGACCATCGAGAACTTCAACAAGCATGGTCGTGGCAGAAAGCCCGCTCGCGAGCGCATTGAGGCGATGCTGGAGCGGGATTACCAGATGCAAAAGACCGGGAACTGCGATTACACGCTGACCGTCGCCTATGATCAGGGTGCCGATGGCGTCAGCCTCGATGATGAGATCGCATCTCTCCAGACAGAGATGTTCAACATCGCAGAGAGCTACAGGTGCTCGATCGAGACCGATGTTTACGAGATTGGAGGACAAGAGCGAGCCTGGTAGATCGCCATGTTCAATCTTTGTTCTTCAACATGGCCAAAATCGCAGCTTCGGGCCGACTGGGCCCTATACCCAGCGCCTGTTCTGGGATCTGGGCGGGGATTCTTCGCCCTTCCGTAACATCGATTTCATGCCCGAACTTTTCTACCTGCTACCGGCCGTATCGAAGGGCACATTGGCGTTCGGCGGACAGGCGGGGCTGCGCCATGAGTCCAACGGCCGCGATGGGTTGGCGTCGCGCAGCCTCAACACCCTCTATGTCCAGCCTGTGGCGACGATACCGATCGGAGACTACAAGCTGTCGCTGGGCCCGCGCTACTCCTTCTATGTCGGTGACCTTGAAGACAATCCGGATGTGAAACGCTATCGCGGCCACACGTCCTTGTTCGCGGAGTTTGGCCGTGACGACGGGCTGCGACTGACTACCAACAGCCGCATTAATTTCTCGTCGGGCAAGGGCGCAATAGACGCTGAGCTTTCCTATCCGCTGGACAAGATCGTTGACACCAACCTCAACGTCTATGTCTTCGGCCAAGCCTTTGCTGGCTATGGCGAAAATCTGCTCGATTATGACCGCAAGGCGACACGACTGCGGCTTGGGGTCGCTATCGTCCGCTAATCCGGAACCGGGCAGAATCTATCGTAAGGTAGCGGGCCCGGCGTTGGACGTCCCCTTACCCTGATGCAAAAGTGATTTATGCATCATCGGAAGGCCAACGGCGTAAGAGTCTGTTTGAGAATTCATGAGATGATCGGGAGATTGCCATGTTACGTATTTTTATTGCTGCCACTACTATGGCAGTCTTGCTTTGGTCGCTGCCTGTATCCGCTGAAGAAATCCCTCGCTGCTCCTCCTCGTCTATTCCCGCAGCAGACAAGGCGCGCCTCACGGCGGAATACAAGCGGCGGTTTCTGGCTGAAGGGAAAACCAAGGCCGATGCCTGGGCCGGTGAGCAGGGAAGGCGCCATCGCGAAATCATGGAAAGGCAAGGTATCTGTCCCCCACGCGAACCGGCGAATAGCCAAGCCAATTCAGCGCCCCCGCCTCGAGAACAACCGACGAGCAAAAACCGTAAAAAGGGCAAGTGTACCCGTACCGTCTGGCAAACTCGTCATATAGCGAGCGCAGGTGGAGGCCCAATGAATACGATTAGGGTGCCTGTCTGCGTGAACTAAGCGAGCGACAGCAATGCTGGTGTGTTCGGTTATCCCGCCAAAGGGCACACAGGAAAAGCTCTGGTGCGAAGTCAAAAGTTTCGCATCAAACCAAAAGCCGCGCTTTTCCGTGCCCTTCCCTGATGCAAAAATCTGATGCAGAATCGCGCCATGATTTACGGCTATGCGCGCGTCTCCACCAACGGCCAAGATTTGGCCCAGCAGCTCGCCCAGCTTGAGGCGGCGGGCTGCGCGAAGATCTACCGCGAGAAGATCAGCGGCGCGTCGGCCGAGCGGCCCCAGCTCAAGCGCGCGATCGGCGCGCTCGATCCCGGCGACGTGCTGATGGTGACGGCGACCGATCGCCTCGCCCGCAACACGCGCGACCTCTTGAACATCCTCCATGCGGTAAAGGAGGCCGGGGCCGGCTTCCGCTCGATCGCCGAACCGATGGTGGACACGACCTCGCAGCTCGCCGAAGTTGTGATTGCCGTTCTAGGCGTCGCGGCCAGCTACGAGCGCCAGCGGATCGCCGAGCGCACCAGCGCTGGCCGCGCCCAGGCCAAGGCGCGCGGGGTCAAGTTCGGCCGCAAGAGCGCCCTCACCCCGCACCAGCAGGCCGAGGCGCGGCGCAAGCTCGACGCAGGCGACACCCAGCGATCGGTCGCGGCGCTGTTCAACGTCAGCCAAGCGACGATTTCGCGGCTACAGGGGTGATGAGCGACGCCCCCCGCCCTCTCTGGCGTTGATTTAGGCGGCGATCGCCGGCGCACATTCCCAGCGCCTGCCATGCCAGCGGAATCCTACCCGCTGCGCGTTGCTGATCGCTGGCGGCTCGCCCTTGCGCCAGAAGGCGCGCATCTTTGCCTGATCGTCAAGATGAGCGTCGGCCACGATCGCGCGCGCGGCCTGGATGAACTGCCCATGCCCGAACACATAGACCAGCGAGGCGGGCGGCATGGCGGCGAGCCGCGCCAGCGCGGCCTCGCAGCGCCGGAGCAGGGTGGCGAAGCTCTCCGCCCCTTCCCCGTCGCAATAATCAGGATCGGCCGCGCTCCAATAGCGTTCGAGGTGCGGCATCCGCTCCGCGCTGCGCGTGCCGTTCCAGCGCGCCGGTTGCAGATAGGTGAACTCCTCTATCGGCCACACTTCCACCGGCACGCCGGGAAAGCGCGCGATCGTTGGCGCAGCCGTCTGCTGCGTGCGGGTATAGGGCGACGTGACGATGAGCGCGGGCGCTTCTATCCAGCTCGCCGCGACTTCGCGTGCCTGTTCCTGGCCCAGCTCCGTCAGCTCGATCGCGCCGAGATCGTGGCAGGGCACGCCGGCGTTGCCGGTAGATTCGCCGTGGCGAATGAAGATTACGCGCATGGCTATTCAAACAGTTCCGCATGAGTGCCGGCGCGCACGAAGTTCACCAGATTCCCCTCAATCGTATAGATCAGCAGGAAATCGCCGCCGATATGGCACTCGCGATGATCGCTCCAATCGCCTTTCAGCGGATGATCCAGCCATTCCGGGCCTAACGGCGCGTCGTTGGCGATGAGCATCATCATCGCCTCCTTGAGCTGTTTCATGTTGTAGCGCCCGCTGCGCGACAGCCGCTCCCAATCCTTGACGAACCTTTTTTCGTAGGACGCCTCTCTTGGGAACGCCGCCCGCTTACTGCTGGCGGGCTTCTTGGTCGAGGGCATCGAACATTTCCTGGGCATCGGTGAAACGGGCGCGGCGAGCCTTCATCGTCGCGCGGGACGCCTCGATCGCGGCGCGCGTCTCGGCGTTCGGCACCTTCAGCTCGAACGGCAACGCATGATCCTTGGCGACCCGCGTGAGGGTCATGCGGACCACATCCGAGACGGTCAGCCCCAGCTCGGCCAGCACGGCGGCGGCTTCATCCTTCAATGTTTCGTCGATGCGCGCGCGCACGAAAGCGGTAGCGGCCATTGGAACCTCCTTAGTCAAGCCGATAATGTAGCTCAGTTGAGCAACAATTTCAATCCAGGCTAGGGGGCGGCGCCTGCCGCTGGCGCGGCACCGTGGCCCTACTCGCTTCGTTCCCCAAGCCCGCAAGCGGTCTTGGCCCAAGGTGACGACCCACATGGCGGGGGCGAGATCGCAAGCGGGTCTCGCTTCATGGTGCCGGCGTGCGCCGGCGTCGATCCTGTTTGAAGGGGGAAAGGCGGTCCCGGCCGCCTCTCCCCCGCAACGGGATTAGACGGGGCCGTGCCTCGCTGCGCTGCGGCCGCACCACCCCCATCGAATCCCGCTGCCCCCCTCTCTCGCCGGCGTTCTTGGGCGTCCGTGTTCCGGCCGATGGCATGGCCATCGCCGAACAGGCGATTTGAAGGGAGTAAGGACGATGACCCACGAAACCCGCGAAAGCTGGCTCAATGCGGTGGCGGCGGGCATGGCCCCGCTGTTCGAGGTGCTGGACGCCCCCCTGCCCGACCGCGTGCGCGTGGCGATCGGCTTCACCAGCAGAGGCGCGAAGGCCAAGGCGATTGGCGAGTGCTGGGATAATCGGTTGAGCGCGGACGGGCATTTTGAAATCTTCATCCGCCCGGACCTGGCGCACGCGCCCGACGCGATGCCGGCGCAGATCGCAGCCATCCTCGCGCATGAGCTGGTCCATGCCGCTGTCGGCATCCCGGCAGGGCATGGGAAGACGTTTAACGGGTCGCCCTTGGGCTGGGGCTGGTCGGGCCGATGCGCGCCACCACCCCCGGCGAGGCGTTCCTTGCGGCCATCGCGCCGATCCTGGAGTGCGTTGGCCCCCTCCCCCATGCCCGTCTCGACACGGACGGGGAGTCGACCGCGCCCAAGAAGCAGAAAACCCGGATGCTCAAATGCGAGTGCGCGACGTGCGGCTATACCGTGAGGACCGCGCGCAAATGGCTTGAGCAGGCCGGAGCGCCGCTTTGCCCGATCGAGGATCACGGCCAGATGGAGCATGAGCCGCTGGACGATGACGACGCCGAACCGGAGGAATGATGCGGCGCGCTTTCGTCATTTCAGATTCAGCGCCTCCCTATCGTCATTTCGGGAACGACAGGGCTTCCCCTCCCGGTCTATTGTGTATACAAGTATAGGATTATACGTGTAGGAGTGTAGCATGAAGGTTCTCGCCATTCTCTCACAGAAAGGCGGCGTTGGGAAAACGACGCTCGCGACCTGTCTGGCAGTCGCGGCCGAGCAGGCGGGCAAGGTCGCCGCGATCATCGACCTGGACCCGCAGGCGACGGCCTCGTTCTGGAAGGACGTGCGCCAGCTCGACACGCCCGCCGTGGCGTCGATTCAGCCGGTGCGCCTGCCCGCTATGCTCAAAGCCTGCGAGGACGCCGGCACCGATCTTGTCGTGATCGACGGGGCGGCGGTCGCGCGCGACGTGGCCTATGAGGCAGCGCGTCACGCTGATTTCATCCTGATCCCGACTAAGACGGCCGTGTTCGACACGATGAGCATGACGCACACCCTCGACGTGGTGCGCCAGCTCGACCGCGCCTTTGCCGTGGTCCTTACCTTCGTGCCCCCGCAAGGTCAGGAAACTGGCGATGCGATTCAGGCCGTGGCGGAGCTAGGCGCGACGGTTTGCCCGGTGACGATCGGCAACCGCAAAGCCTTTTTCCGCGCCCAAGCCGCAGGCCGGGCCGTGCAGGAGTTCGAGCCGCATGGGCCAGCGGCCGACGAAATCCGCCGACTATACGAGTATACAAATATACGCCTATACAATCAGGCGGAGGTGGCGTGATGGCGAAGGGCGGAAACAGTCTGCAAGCGGTGCTGAACCGCGCCAAGGCGGACGGAGACGCGGCCCCGGCCCCAGCGTCGGCGATCGAGCCGGTAGACGTGACCCGCAAGGCCCCGCCGAGCGGCCGACAGGGGACCAAGCTGATTGGCGGGCATTTCCCTCCCGAGGTCAGCACGCAGCTTCGCATTATCGCGGCCGAGGAAGGGACGACCGTTCAAAGCCTGCTGGGCGAGGCGCTGGACGACCTGTTTGTGAAGAAGGGAAGGGGGCGCATCGCCGGCTAGTATAGATGTATACAATTATACACCTATACATCTATACACCTATACTAGCGCAAGGGGGCAGTCTTGTGCTTGTTGCGACAGAAGCCGATGAAGGCGGCGCGGGGGCTTTTCAGTTCCGGCCGCCCGCTGTCGATCCACCATGACACCCATTGGTCATAGAGCGCGTAAACGTCATAGCCAGGCGCAACGCTCTTGGCGTCGTGGAAGCCTTCGGGGTCGATATAGGGCCGCTCGGGTTCCGCCTCGATCGCCTCGACCGTATCCAGAGCCTCGCGATTGCGGAACGTGACCGTATCGCCGTTCATTTCCACGGCATAGTCGGGCAGATGATCGTGCGCGACGAGATCGCGCAGCATCGAGCGGAACACGCGCAAATGGCTACTCGCGCCGGTCTTTTTCTGTAGCGTTTCGACCGAGATCGACCATTTTTCCTGCGCGCCGCAATGCTTGCGCGCCAGCTCGTAGATACGCCGTTCGAGCGGCTTGCGGAGGCGGAAATAGTCGCGATGGAGCGTCAGGACGCTGCGCCCCTCAACCATCTTGAACAGCCAGTCGGATAGCGTGACCTTGATTTCCGACATTTGGCCGGAGCGGGTTTGCCGCACGATCCGCCATTCATTGATGAGGCCGAAACCTTCGGTGATTTCCTCGCCATCGGCCTTGATATTCGTGGTGATCCGCGTCCCCGACAGCCGCTCGAACGCGCTCCGCAGCCGGTCATAGCCGTCGCCATCGGTTTGCCGGTTGGTCCACACCAGTAGATCGCGAGCAGTGAGGTGCAAGGTGCGGCTCGGTCGCTCCCCCTGGTTCATCTTCCCGATGAGCTGGGAGATGCAGTAGATCAGAATATCCTTGTCGTGGATCGTCGCCAGCCCTTTGACGCTGGGGACGATTTCGAGCTTGTTGCCGTTATGCTCATAGCGGAACACGCGCCGATCGGGCTTGGTCGCGAGCGAGAAAATCGGATGCTCCATCGAGGCCATGTCATCCTTGGGGATGGCGTCGAGAACATCGCAAATGAACAGATCGGGATCGGGGTAGCGAACAGGCAG